>NZ_CP054394.1:2972500-3007500 GCF_022539405.1 Natranaerofaba carboxydovora
AGCGAAGCGGCTGTGTTCTAACTGCCAGGAAAAGCCACTAGCGAGTTATATGGTGCCCGTACCGCAAACCGACACAGGTAGGCGAGGAGAGGATCCTAAGGCGTCCGGGCGAACCCTTGTCAAGGAACTCGGCAAAATAGCCCCGTAACTTCGGGAGAAGGGGTACCCCGCGTAAGGTGTATGGCTACATGCTGTATGCCTGAGGGGGTCGCAGTGACCAGGCCCAAGCGACTGTTTACCAAAAACACAGGCCTCTGCTAAGTCGAAAGACGACGTATAGGGGCTGACGCCTGCCCGGTGCTGGAAGGTTAAGGGGAGAGGTTAGCACTTATGGTGCGAAGCTTCGAACCTAAGCCCCAGTAAACGGCGGCCGTAACTATAACGGTCCTAAGGTAGCGAAATTCCTTGTCGGGTAAGTTCCGACCCGCACGAAAGGCGCAACGACTTGGGCGCTGTCTCGACAAGGGGCCCGGTGAAATTGTACTACCTGTCAAAATGCAGGTTACCCGCGGCAAGACGGAAAGACCCCGTGGAGCTTTACTGCAGCTTGATATTGGATTTTGGTGTCACATGTACAGGATAGGTGGGAGGCTACGAACCCGGGGCGCCAGCTTCGGGTGAGCCGTCCGTGGGATACCACCCTTGTGTCACTGAAATCCTAACCACGAGCCGTAATCCGGTTCTGGGACATTGTCAGGCGGGCAGTTTGACTGGGGCGGTCGCCTCCCAAAGAGTAACGGAGGCGCCCAAAGGTCCCCTCAGCGCGGTTGGAAACCGCGCGCAGAGTGCAAAGGCATAAGGGGGCTTGACTGCGAGAGGGACACCTCGAGCAGGTACGAGAGTAGGGCTTAGTGATCCGGCGGTTATTTCGAGTGGAAGAGCCGTCGCTCAACGGATAAAAGCTACCCCGGGGATAACAGGCTTATCTCCCCCAAGAGTCCACATCGACGGGGAGGTTTGGCACCTCGATGTCGGCTCATCGCATCCTGGGGCTGGAACAGGTCCCAAGGGTTGGGTTGTTCGCCCATTAAAGCGGTACGTGAGCTGGGTTCAGAACGTCGTGAGACAGTTCGGTCCCTATCTGCCGCGGGCGCAGGAGACTTGAGTGGAGCCGTCCCTAGTACGAGAGGACCGGGACGGACAGACCTCTGGTGTATCAGTTGTCCCGCCAGGGGCACAGCTGAGTAGCTAAGTCTGGAAGGGATAAGCGCTGAAGGCATCTAAGCGCGAAGCCCACCACGAGATAAGGTCTCCCTCCCTCACAGAGGGTTAAGACTCCAGATAGAACATCTGGTAGATAGGTCAGAGGTGTAAGGGGAGCAATCCTTTTAGCTGACTGATACTAATAGGTCGAGGGCTTGACCTACCGGTTCAAATTTGGATCTACACTATGTGCAGCTTTCAGAGAATAAATGTGGCTGTATCTAGTTCAATTTAAAAATCAAGCGGCTTTTATTGATACATCTAAGGCTCATACCTTCGCCAAGATGTATTAGCAAAAAACCCTAAAGATTTTAAATTGAACTAGATACAGCCTGAAAAAAAGCCAAAAACAAGACAATGTAATATTGATATGACCTTTGAATCTAAGGGTCCGGTGAAAATAGCGGAGGAGACACACCTGTTCCCATTTCGAACACAGAAGTTAAGCCCTCCTGCGCCTATGGTACTGGGAGCGAGAGCTCCCGGGAGAGTAGGTCTTTGCCGGACCCTTTAGTTATTTTAAGGGGTTCGATTTTGAAGTTGAAAATTTAAAATCACAAAGTAAATCACAAAAAAGTAGCAGTTAAATCACATGATTTTAACTGCTACTTTTTACTATTATAACAGGAATTAATATTATAATAACTTAAAAATCACAAATTTTTCACAAGATAATACACAATAGAAATAAATATTTCTGACGTGAATTTTTTGTGATTTTTAATGTGAAAATTTCGTTAAAAAAGTAAATATGGTATAATATAGGTGATAGGACAACCTATAAGGGAGAGCTGTTATTAATGGGAATCAGGTTTTTAAAGCCTCGAAAAAAGAATACTACAAAAGTAGAGTTAGAATTGCCAAACCACTTGGTTAAGTTATTAGAATTATATGCAAATTATTGTAATCGTAGTCGTGATGAAATAGTAGAGCATTATTTAGAGGAGATTTTAAAAGAAGATAAAGATTTTATTCAGTGGGGTAAAAATAGAAGGCATAATAAACTTTTTAAAAAATATATTGAAGAAGTTTCAACAAGTAATACGGATAATATAACTATACTAAAAGAAGAAAAGGAAGAAGATAAGGCATGAATTTTTATACCCGTATTGCTAATAAAAGAGACCAAATAGTAGAAATAGATACTCCTGTTTCTGAAGATAAAGTAGATTTAAGACAAGAAGATTATGAAAAGATGTCAAGAAAAGCTTTTAATAAGAAACATAGACTGTTTTTAACAAGAGAACAATTTACACCAGTGAAATTAAAGTATAAAGACAAAACTTACCCCCTTCAGTTAAATCATTGTAATAATCCATTTTGTCGGTGGTTTGGCGAAAATCAAAGTGAAATTTCTAGATTAAGCACTAGAGGTAGAAAACGCTACAAATACAGGATTGATGGAGATTGGGAAAAAGAAGATAGAGGTAGAATGATTATTTGTAACAATGATCCCAATGTACCAGGTGCTTATGGTAATTGTGCAACTAGACCTGTATCTAATTGGAGTGCAGCAGAAGAAATAAAGCGATTAGTAACAATAAACACACCAGTTGATATTGAGCCAGAATATAAATATCATAAAGATTCTTGTAATAAGCCTCACACAAACCCTTTTGATAACCCTGAAGATTTTCAGAAATATGGCAAAAGCAAATATAATTCTCAAAGACTTCGCTGTAAAGAATGCTACAAAATTACTACTCTGATGCCTGAACGTGAAAAAGCCTTTACCTATCACCAGCAGCGAAGTGAAATAGTGCCAACCTTAGCATCAATGCTAATTAATAGAGTACCAGTTAAAAGAGCTTGTGAGATTCTTAATATTAGCTCTCAGACTTATTATGACAAGCTAGAATATGTATATCTTAGATGTTTAGAATTTTTAAGCAAATTTGAAACTAATCCATTATCTGATAAGTTTTTTGATAAATTATGGATTAACACTGACATGTTTATTTACTATTTAAACAACTCCCGTCATAAATTAAAAGGAAATAAAAGAAGAAATAGAGTGACTAAAGAAAGTTTTAAGCGAATGGAAACAAATTTGATTGTATCTGGCGATATTCATTCGGGATATGTTTTGCGAGCAGATTTGGCTTATGATTGGGATGCCACTAGAGAAAAATTATTAGCTGACACTAAAAAATATAAATGTGATCATATGGAAGAAAGTGAAAGAAAAAATGCCAGGCTAGAACATTCATATTTCCCTCAACCGCCTACAAAATTTGATAAAGAAAATTTATCAAATATAGATGAAGAAATAGAAAAATACAAACAGGAAAAAAAGAATTTTGATACCAGATTTGATTATGTTAGTGGCTTACATGTGTCCCCTAGATATACTGCCATAGCCCATTTTTGGCTGCTGAAAAACTTATTGAACGTAAAAGATTGGTTTTTCATAAACGATGATGATGGCAGCTTAAAAAATAGTATCTTTCGAGTATTTAAGGATGAAATTAAAAATGGTTATGCTAATTATTTCCTGTGCCAAGTTGATCATGATAAACAATTAAGTCAAGCACTTAAGGAACATCAAGAATCCAAGATTGAGCTAAAGAACTGGAGAGATGAATGTGGCCTTTCCAAAAAGCTTTCTATTTGGCAAATAGCTCAAGATTACTTGGAACATCAGCTTGAGCATCATAATTTCTTTGAAGAGTTCTTGGATGATGATGGGAATAGTCGGATAGTTCGTGCTGGTAATCCTGTTGAGCATCCATTAGCTTCCCCCGATGCAGGATATAGAACTATAGATGTTTTAACTGATTTATCTGGACTTAATAACAAGCAATTAGCTAAATTATTAATGCAAGTTAATAGCCGAGTTACAGATAATTTTATCCAGGAATTACGTCGTAGAGTTTCAATGTTAGAAAGACCCCTGTTAACAGCTAGGGCTCATAGAAAAAGTTATATTTATTCTAATTACAACCCTAAATATGCTCAATACCTGGCCACAATTTTAAGGACATATTATAACTTTTGTGATGCTAAAAAAGATAGAAAAGGAAATTTAACTACCCCTGCTATGAGAATTGGCATAGCAGATAAAGTTTTTGATTGGAATGATATATTATATTTTAAGTAAAGTGTTAAAGGATTTTATTACTAAAGAAAGAAGCTATTAGGGAAGATAAGATTATTGCTGTTCCTTAATTTAACCTAGGTTATGAAGAAAAATTAGATGAAAATTAGTTAGCATGATATTTTATAGTCCGATTTGGACTTAATTTTTTTGAAAAATTAAAGTGAGGTGGTATTTTGTCAGGAAAGAGATTATTTCATTTATTATTGATCACATGCTTATCTGTTTCAGTAGCTTTTATGACAGGTTGTACTCCAGAAGAAAAAACAGAAGTGGAGCACTTAAAAAATGAAAAAGAACAGACAAAAGAAGAGTTTAAAGATGAATTATCTAGAAAAAAGTCTAGGATAGAAGATCTAGAACAAGAGTTAGAATCGAAAGAGCGTCAACTTAATAGGGCTGAATTTTATTCAGATGTTTTGCTTGAAATGGCTCAAACTGAAGGTGTAATGGCTCATGAGGTGTTATCGGAGGGAAAAATTAACGAACTACAGCATGAAAGTAATTTGTGGGATGGTACACTTCAGGTTGATGTTTCAGAAAATGATAAAAGTAAAGAAAAAGAATTTTCAAGCAATGGAGAGATAACAATTGACAGTTCTGAATTTGTTTTACATTTTTCAGGGAGTATAGATCCAGCATCTAACGCTGATTTTAGTGCTCACGGAATTGGATCATTTGAAAATTGGTTATATAACTTAAACGATATTGAAATTTTGGATGAAGAAAAAGTCTATGATGAAGAAGCTGCAAGTGGAGCAACTGGATTTGGGATAGGTTATGAATTCGAAGATATTTCAGACGGTAGTAGTATCGAAATAGAGATAACACCAGAAGTGAAAGATTATTTTGAATTGGATACAACAAATTTGATCATTAATGTTGAAAAGTAGTTATGGGCAGTTTTAGACTGTTAAGATTTTCTTGTATTAACAGAGTATATTTTAGAGAGTCAGAAGCGAGGTGGTAGTTTGTCAGTAAGAAGGTTATTTCATTTATTATTGATTACATGCTTGTTTGTTTCAATAGCTTTTATGGTAGGTTGTGCCACTGAGTACGAAGTAGAGGTACAGGCTGATCCTGAAAAAGCAGGAAAAATTGAGGGCGAAGGAACTTATGAAGAAGGTGATGAGGTTGCAGTTGAGACGAACCCTAAAGATGGATACGAATTTAAAAAATGGGAAAAAGATGGAGAAGAATTAAGTCAAGATCAAGAATATAAATTTGAAGTTAAAGAAAACAAAAAATTAGTTGCTGAATTTGCAGAAACTGTAGACATTCCAGATGAAAATTTAGAAGCAGCTATTAAGCAAGAATTAGGTGTAAATCAAGTGACTAAAGAAAATATTAAAGAGTTAACATCTTTGGAGGCGAGAAGAGAAGGGATTAGCGATCTGAATAACTTGGGAAAGGCAGAGAATCTTAAAAACTTAAACCTTTCGGGCAATAAAATTCAAGATATAACCGCTTTAACTGAACTTACTGGACTAGAGAAGTTAAACTTAAACAATAATGAGATAACAGATATTAAAGCACTACATGAGTTAACAAATCTTAAAGAAATCAACCTTGCAGGAAATGAAATCGATGAGATAAGTTTTTTGGGAGAATTAACCGATCTCGAGGAACTTTCTGTGAAGGATTTGATATTGGTTGATTTTGTCCAATCTCCTGGAGATGACTATATAACTTATAGGGTAAAAAGCCCATTACCCTTAACTGTCGATGTTCAGGTAGTAAACATAAATGAAGATTTAAGCGTTGAACAGGTATTTGAACCAAATAGTGTTACTGATCGGGGCGAGCTTTATAGTTTTACTGAAGCGTCTTCCTATGAAGACCCATTTGTTCAGCATGTTCCCAAAACACATCCATTTGACGTTTATAAAGACCATGAATGGGAAAATACAGAAGTTTTAAAAGTTGTTGTTCGTGAAGAACTTGATGAGGGTATGGAAGGAGAACACAAACCATCTGGAGAGTATAAATTTGATTTTAAAAACAGAGAGATTATT
Source organism: Natranaerofaba carboxydovora (assembly GCF_022539405.1). NCBI lineage: Bacteria > Bacillati > Bacillota > Clostridia > Natranaerobiales > Natranaerofabaceae > Natranaerofaba > Natranaerofaba carboxydovora. Next base: position 2,978,816 of record NZ_CP054394.1, read on the forward strand.
GAGATTAATGATTAGTTCTTTATGAGGAAGTTTACAATTCATGTATAGTATCTGATTTATGTCCCTGTCACAGGGTATATTTTAGAGAGTTAGAAGTGAGGTGATAGTTTGTCAGTAAGAAAATTGTTTCATTTATTATTGATCACATGCTTATTTGTTTCAGTAGCTTTTATGACAGGTTGTACTCCAGAGTACGAAGTAGAAGTACAGGCTGATCCTGAAGAAACAGGAGAAATTAAGGGCGAAGGCACTTATGAGGAAGGTGAAGAGGTTACAGTAGAGGTTGAATCTAAAGAGGGTTATGAATTTGAAGGTTGGTATAAGGGTGAAGAAAGAGTCAGCGAAGCTGAAGAATATGAATTTGAAATTGAAGAAAACAAAGAATTAGTTGCTGGTTTTGCTGAAATTGTAAACATTCCTGATGAAAACTTAGAGGCAGCAATTAAGGAAGAATTAGGTGTAGATCAAGTGACTAAAGAAAATATTGAGGATTTAACGGTCTTGGATGCAGTTGGTGAAGATATAACTAACATCGAAGGAATTGAGCATGCAGTCAATTTAGAAGAACTTGATCTTGGTAGGACCAATATAAGAGATGAAGGAATAGAGCAACTAGCAGAAGCTGATGATTTAGAAGAACTTAATCTTTTTCATACCAATGTAACAGATAAAGGAGTAGAAAATTTGGCGGAAGCTGACAATTTAGAAGAGCTTGATCTTAGTCATAACGAAGTAACAGATGACGGGGTAAAACAACTAGCAGAAGCTGATAATTTAGAAGAGCTTGACCTTCGTCATACCGAAGTAACAGATAAAGGAGTAGAACATCTGGCGGAAGCTGATAATTTAGAAGAACTTAATCTTTTTTATACCAATGTAACAGATAAAGGAGTAGAACATTTGGCAGAAGCTGACAATTTAGAATATCTTACTCTTCCAGGAGTTCGAAGAGTTGCAGGAGGAAAAAACGAATCCGAAGTAACAAATGTGAATCCACTGGCAGAAGCTGAAAATTTAGAAAAACTTGATCTTAGAGGAACCGAAGTAACAAATGAAGGAGTAGAATACCTGGCAAAAGCAGACATATTGGAAGTGCTTGATCTCGAAGATACCCAAATAACAGGTGAAGTAATAAAACATCTATCAGAAGTTGAAAATTTAGAAAAACTTAAGCTTAGCAGAACTGAAGTAACAGATGACGAGATAAAAGACCTGGCAAAAGACCTGGCAGAAATTGATAATTTGGAACACCTTGATCTTAGAGGAACCGAAGTAACAGACGTAAACGCACTAGCAGAAGCTGATAATTTAAAAGAGCTTTATATTGGCATAGCAAAAAGTGAATGGTTACATTTCACCGAAGTAACAGACGATGGGGTAAAACAACTACCAGAAAATGATAGTTTAAAAAAGCTTGACATTAGCGGAACCGAAATAACAGATGAAGGAATAGAACAATTAGCAGAAGCAGATAGTTTAGAATATCTTAATCTTGAAAGAACCGAAGTAACAGATGAAGGGATAAAACACTTGACAGAATTTGATAATTTGGAACACCTTAATCTTAGAAGTCTTAGAAGAACTGAAGTAACAGATGAAGGAATAAAACACCTAGCAGAACTTGATAATTTAGAAGAGCTTAGTCTTCATGATACCGAAGTAACAGATGAAGGATTAGAATACCTGGCAGAAGCAGATAGTTTAGAAGAGCTTGATATTAGAAGAACCGAAGTAGAGGATGAAATAATATCCAAATTAGAAAATGCAGGTATTGATGTCACATATTGATGTAAGAAAAGACTTAACTTAGGAATGCGGGGAAGATTGTCTGATTTATGTGTCTTAAATAAAAATGGCAGTTCTCATTTATCAAAATGAGAGAACTGCCATTTTTTTTAGTGTGAAAAATTTGTGATTTACCATGTGAATTTTTTGTGATTTCGCCTGTGATTTTCGAATTTCAACTTCAAAATCGAACCCCTTATTAGTTATTTCTGGGGTTTTTTTAATTTTCTTAAATGTCAAGAGGTATAAGTGCCAAATTCATATTCAAATTGATAATTTAGGCATTCAGGTATATCTACAGGATATATTAAATTAGAATTTAAATTACAATAGGAATTATTGTCATCATCTTTTTGTTTAAACTTACATTCTTTTGAACAGGATAATTTATTAACCATCTTAATCTCCTCTTTTGATTTTTTTTTCATAATCAATATATCTAGGTTTTTTTATTTTTTACATTTTGATATAGTATTATTTATGTAATAATTTTTGTTTTTAATTGCAATACATCTTAATGAGAAAGCAAGTCTAATGACAAATACTTTACTTATGTGAATAGAATTATTGTACTAGAATCAAACTTATCTTGTAAAATATATGGGAAAATATATGGGAGTTTTAAATTATGCAAAAAGAATCTTTACTTAAAGGTACAGCTGTTCTTGGATCTGCTTTATTAATTGCTAAATTAATAGGTTTAATTTATCGTCTTATACTACCTAATATGGTTGGTACTCAGGTTATGGGATTGTATGGAATGGCATATTCTGTGTATACGGTTTTATTAACCTTATCTATGGCTGGAATTCCAGTAGCAATCTCCAAGCTAATAAGCGGCTATTTAGCAGTAAACGACCCAAAAGGGGCAAAAAGAGTATTTAAAATAGCTTTTGTAGCAATTACTTCTACAGGGTTGCTTTTTACTTTAATATTATTTTTAGGAGCAGAATATATTGCTGAAAATATAACGGGTGATCCAAGGGCTTATTTAAGTCTACAAGCAGTAGCACCTGCAATTTTTATTGTAGCTATAATGTCATCATTTCGAGGATATTTTCAAGGTATGCAGCAGATGACTAAAACTGCGGTTAGTCAGGTATTAGAACAGCTACTTAGAGTGGCTGGTATAATTCTATTTGCATATTTGCTACTACCAATTGGGACAGAGTATGCAGCTGCCGGAGCAGCCTTCGGTAATGTTATTGGTTCTTTTACAGGTTTATGCTATTTGTTTGTAAGTTATATAAGAAATCCTCTCAACAAAAAGGAAAGTATAATTAATAAAGTCAAAATTGAAGAGCAAAATGAAGAAAAAGCATTTAATATTATTAAAAAGATTGCTTATCTATCATTTCCAATTATTATAGGGAACTTAATTATGCCCTTAATGAACTTGATAGATGCAACGGTTGTTGTAAATAGGTTAACAGGTGCTGGTATCTCACAATATGAAGCGACAGCCATGTTTGCTCATTTGACTCAATATGCAAATCCATTAATTATGTTTCCTGGTACTTTAGGAATGGCTTTATCTATGAGTTTAGTTCCGGCTATATCAGAGTCTATGGCAAAAAATTATAGACAACAAGCAGAAAATAGAGGCAAACTTGCAATAAGGTTTGCAATATTGATTGGCCTTCCTTCTACTTTAGGTATGTTTATACTTTCTGAACCTATAATAAATTTGATATTTCCTAGAGACCCTGAAGCTGCTATAGTTCTCAGGTATTTATCCTTTGCGATTTTATTTTTAATTCTTAAATTTGCTACTACAGGCATATTACAGGGAATGGGAAAAACTATGTTACCGGTAAAAAATCTATTTATTGGTGCTATTATAAAACTAATTGTGACTTTCTTTTTAACTTCCATACCAGAGATTAATGTTAAAGGAGCAGCCTTTGGAACAGTACTTGCACACCTATTAGCTACAGGTTTAAACTATAGGGATGCTAAGAAGTATTTGAACTTTAAAATTTTGCCTATGGCGGATGTAATTAAACCTGTAATAAGCTCCCTGGGAATGTCTTTAGCTGTAATCATTATTTTCTGGCTTATGAATATAAATTTTTCACAAAATATAGCGACTATTTTATCTATAGGATTTGGAGTTTTAATATATTTGATTTTACTGTTAGGATTAAAGGTAGTTGAAAAAGACGAAATACATATGATACCTAGATATGGCCCGAAATTCGTAAAACTTCTGGAAAAAGCTAAAGTATGGTAGTTGAAATTTTATTCTGGTGCAAAAAGTCTTTATCATCAAGATGTATTGCAATAAAAAACAAAACATTGTCCATATGACTTTTTGCACCAGAATAAATATTTAGTTACTCAAAAGGGAGAGGATATAATTGATACCTTTAGCTAAAAGTGAAGATCCAAAGAATTATAAACATGCTTTAGAAGTAGCAAAAAAAAATTTAATCCAAAAAGATCCTTTTAAAGTCGAAAAAAATGCAGGTGTTAAATGGGACGGGGAAAAATATATAGTAAAATCACTTAATGATGAACTGAAAGTTTATCCTAAAGAGGGTAAGGTATATCTGTCATCGCAGGAAAAATTAGTGGTTTTTACCTTACAATTAATATGTATTAATTATTTAGCAAGAGCTGGCGGAGAAAATTTGACCTATAATAATATATCATATCGAGAGCTACCGGGTGCTGAAAGTTACTGGCTTGCCTTTAATCGTGAAGCTATATCGCCACTATTAAAGGCTTATGAAAAGGATAAGACAAGTTTCTCTGATGTATGTTCTATGCTAGGTGGTATAAAACAAGAAGGCAAAGCTGACTATAGTGCAATTTTTTGGGCGCTGCCAAAAGTACCTGTAATAATAAACCTCTGGGAAGGAGATGACGAAATTCCGGGTAATTGTAATATTTTATTTGATAAAGTAACCCCGGATTATTTACATACAGAAGACGTTGCTGCTCTTGGTCAGTTGATTGCAGAAATTATTCACAAAGAAGTATGAAATCGTACAAAAAAATATTTGTAACAATTACTTGACATTACCTGTAATAGGCCGTATAATTTGGTCTAAATCAAGAACTATTTGATTTGTGCTGTTATTATTGTATAATGTCCTGCTTTTTAAAAAACACTGTATTAGGTGTTGCCCTCAAGCGGTTAAAGCCCGTTTCAATATTTAGGGTCTGTCGCTGGGGGTATTTTTATAAACAACTTCAAAATTTTTTTATAATAATATTATCATATTATTTATAAATTTAATACGACAATAAAGATTAAAACAAAGAATTTAAAATTGAAAACGTAATTATATTTGAAATACGATGAAGAGGAGTAGTAAGAAGGTTAGTTTCGGTTACAGAGAGTCGGCAGTAGGTGAGATACCGGCACCGGAATCTTCTGAAGATCGCCTCTGAGTAGCTATTCCGAAAGTATTAATTGTCTTTTCATTTTAAAATGAAAAGACAATAGTGTTATTAGGTTTAGCCGGCATTAGCCGTTATCTCCTGAGGGGCCAGTCTAAAATTATTTGACTGGAATTAGGGTGGTACCGCGGAAAGCTTGGTAGCCTTTCGTCCCTATTTGAGCTAATTTATTTAGCACATAAAAATGGGATGAAGGGCTTTTGTAATTTTAAATGGGAGTACAAAATTAGGTTTTTTATTTTAATTTTGTGGAGGGTGGTTATATATGTCTAAGCTGGTGTATTTAAATGGTGAGTTTGTAGCTGAAGAAGAAGCAAAAGTTAGCGTCTGGGATCATGGATACCTTTACGGAGATGGTGTTTTTGAAGGAATAAGAGCATATAACGGACGTATATTTAAATTAAAAGAACATGTTAAAAGGTTATTTGAGTCGGCGAAATCTATTATGCTAGAAATTAATATGACTGAAGAAGAAATGTGTAAAGCAATAGCTCAAACTGTCAAGAAAAACGAATTGAAAGATGCATATATTAGAGTTGTGGTATCAAGAGGGGTAGGGGATTTAGGATTAGACCCTAATAACTGTACCAAATCTCAAGTTGTAATAATTGCTAGCAAAATAACTTTATTCTCTGACGATTTATATGAAAACGGTCTAGAAGTTGTAACAGTAGCGACCAGGAGAAATGCCCATGAAGCATTAAACCCTAAAATTAAATCTCTTAATTACTTAAATAATATCCTCGTCAAAATAGAAGCTAATTTAGCTGGTGTGAAAGAAGCTTTAATGATAAATAATGAAGGCTATGTAGCGGAAGGTTCAGGTGATAATGTATTTATAATAAAAGACGGCGTGATATACACACCCCCACCATATGCTGGAATTTTGAATGGTATAACCAGACAAACGGTTATGGAGCTTGCAGAAGAAAAGGGTTATCCGGTGAAAGAGGAACTTTTTACCAGACATGATGTTTATGTGTCTGACGAGTGCTTTCTGACGGGTACTGCTGCAGAGATAATACCTGTTATTAAGGTTGATGGAAGAAGTATTGGAAATGGTAATCCTGGTACTATTACAAAAGACTTGATGGAACTATTTAGAGAACATACTCTTAATAATGGGGTTTCAATATATGACGACAAAGATTTGGCTGTATAGGGAGTGAGCTAAAGTGAATGGTGCACAGTTATTAATGAAATGTTTGGAAAATGAAAAAGTAGAAACTATCTTTGGTTACCCTGGTGGTGCCGTGTTAGAACTTTATGATAAATTAATGGATGCAAACGTAGAGCACGTCTTAACAAGACATGAACAGGCAGCTGTTCATGCAGCTGATGGGTATTCGAGAGTTAGTGACAAACCAGGTGTATGTTTTGCTACTTCAGGTCCTGGAGCTACGAATCTAATTTCTGGTCTCGCTACTGCATATATGGACTCTATACCCTTGATTGTTATAACTGGACAGGTAGCAAAAGGCGCACTTGGTAGTGATGCTTTTCAGGAAGCTGATATAAAAGGGATTACAATACCAATTGTTAAACACAGTTATCTTTTAACTGATGTTAAGGATATACCACAGGTTATAAGAGAAGCTTTTCATATAGCGACTACAGGTCGACCCGGACCTGTTTTGATAGATGTTCCAAAAGATGTCTTAAATGAAGCATGCCCTGAAAACACCAAGCCAAAAACAGGAAAACCTGACTTACTTGGATATAAACCTACTTATGAAGGACACCCGGTTCAAATTAAAAAAGCAGTAAAAATGATTGAAAAAGCCCAGCGGCCAGTTATCTATGCCGGAGGAGGGGTAAAGCTTTCTAGTGCCGGTTCTGAAGTTTTAGAGCTAGCTGAAAAACAGGATATTCCCGTTGTTAATACTTTGATGGGTACAGGCGAATTCCCCTGGGATCATAGATTGTCTCTTGGAATGTCAGGTATGCATGGACATGTTGGTGCTAATAAGACGATGTTAAATTCGGATTTAATTATTGCAATAGGAGTTAGATTTAGCGATAGAGGTACTGGTAATAAAGAAACTTTTATTAAAGATAAAAAAGTTATTCATATTGATATTGATCCTGCCGAAATAGGAAAAATAATTCCTGTTGATGTTCCAATAGTAGGGGATTCAAAAGGTATACTCGAGAAAATAAACAAAAAAATAAATTCAACTACACGGGAAAAATGGCTTGAACAAGTAGAAAAATGGTATGACGAAGACAAAAAGCTATATCAAGAGCGTGTTACTAATCAAGCTAATAGAATTTCAGCTGGAACAGTACTTAGTAAAATTTCTAACACCTTGAAAAATAGAAACGAAGATATAATTGTATCAACGGACGTTGGTCAGCATCAAATGTGGGTTTCGCTTTATTATGAATATATTACTCCGGGCAAATTCTTGAGTTCAGGTGGACTTGGAACGATGGGATTTGGTCTTCCGGCTTCTATGGGGGCAAGTTTTGCCAAAAATGATCATATGGTGATAAGTTTTGTGGGAGATGGAGGCTTTCAAATGAACTCCCAGGAGCTTGCAACTATCTCAAGGTATAACTTACCTGTCAAAATAATAGTTATGAATAATAACTGTCTTGGAATGGTTAGGCAGTGGCAGGAGATGTTTTTTAACGAAAAGTATTCTTCTACTATACTTGAAGGGAACCCTGATTTTGTAAAACTAGCTGAAGCTTATGGGCTAAATGCTGTAAGACTAGATGATGCAAAAACAATGGATCAAACTATTGAAAATGTCTTAGAAGATAAAAACCCTTGCCTTTTAGAAGTAAGGCTTTGTACTATAGAGAATGTGTTTCCTTTTGTACCTCCAGGAAAGCCTTTAAATGACATTATCAAGGAGGGGAAGTAAATGTCTAAGACACTAAGTGTACTGGTACACGATAGGCCAGGTGTTTTGAGCCGTGTATCGGGATTATTTACAAGAAGAGGATTCAATATTGAAAGCCTGGCTGTTGGCAAAAGTGAATATGAAGGCCTTAGTAGGATAACTATTGTAGTGGCTAAAGACGAAAGAGTAGAGCAAATAGTGAAGCAGCTAAATAAATTGATAGATGTTGTTAAGGTCAGAGAGATGACTGAGATGGATACCTTAGAGAGAGAACTTGTTTTATTTAAGGTTAATGCTACTGGTGATGCTAGAAGAGAGGTCCAGGAGATTTGTGAAAACTTCAGGGCAAAGATTGTAGATGTTTCCCTGGATAGTTTAATAGTTGAAGTTACAGGGGATCATGAAAAGATATTAGCTTTGGAAAACTTATTGGGACATTTTGGTATTCAAGAAGTGGTAAGGACAGGAACTGTAGCCATGAGAAGAGGAATGCAAAAGAAAAAATATTTTAATAAAGGAGAGATGAAAAATGGCGCAAATGTATTATGAAAATGATGCAGATCTTAATGTTTTAAAATCTAAAACAATTGCTGTACTTGGCTTTGGTAGCCAGGGGCATGCTCAGGCACAAAACCTTAAAGACTCAGGCCTAAATGTGATAATTGGTCTAAGAGAAAATAGTAAAAGTAAACAAAAAGCAGAGGCAGCAGGACTTGAAGTATTACCAGTGGAGGAAGCTGTTAAAAAAGCTCAAGTAATTCAAATACTCTTGCCAGACGAAGCTCAACCAGAAATTTATGAACAAAAAGTAAAGCCAAATTTGGATGATGGTGATGCACTTGGTTTTTCACATGGGTTTAATATTCATTATAGCCAGGTAGTGCCTCCAAAAAATGTAGATGTCTTTATGATTGCTCCTAAAGGTCCCGGTCACCTGGTAAGGGAAACTTATGAAAGAGGAGAAGGTGTTCCTGGGCTTTTGGCAATATATCAGGATTATACAGGTAAGAGTAAAGAACTTGCCCTTTCCTATGCAAAAGGTGTTGGATGTACCAGAGGTGGACTTATCGAAACTAGCTTTGAAGAAGAAACAGAGACAGACCTATTTGGAGAGCAGGCTGTGCTTTGTGGAGGAGCAAGTGAACTAGTAAAGGCCGGCTATGAAACTTTGGTAGAAGCAGGTTATCAGGAGGAAGTAGCATATTTTGAATGTTTGCATGAGTTAAAGTTAATTGTTGATCTGATGTATGAAGGTGGCCTTTCTTATATGAGGCATTCGATAAGTGATACAGCTCAATATGGTGATATGACAAGGGGCAAAAAGATAGTTGATGAGGAATCCAAAAAAGCAATGAGAAAAATATTAGAGGAAGTACAGGATGGTACTTTTGCCAAAGAATGGATCTTAGAAAATAAAGCAGGACGTCCAATGTTTAATAACTTAAATTACAAAGAACAAAATCATTCAATTGAACAGGTAGGTAAAGAACTTCGTAAAATGATGAGTTGGATCTCCGATAAAAAGGAGTGAAAGTAAAAAGGGAGTGAATAAAATGAGAAAAATTCAGGTCTTTGATACTACCCTTAGAGACGGGGAGCAGACCCCGGGAGTTAGTTTGTGTACAGAAGAAAAATTAGAACTAGCAAAACAGCTATCCCGTTTGGGAGTTGATATTATAGAAGCAGGATTCCCCTTTTCTTCAAAAGGGGAATTTGATGCGTGTAAAGCCATTGCAGATGAAGTAAAAGGTGTAACCATAGCAGCACTTTCTAGAGCTAACCAAAAAGAAATTGATCTTTGTAAAGATGTATTAAAAGGTGCAGAAAGATCGAGAATTCACATATTTGTAGCAACATCTGAGGTACACTTGAAGTATAAACTGCAAAAGAGTAAAGAAGAAGTTTTGAAAATGGCTGTTGATTCTATCAAACATGCTAGAGGTCATTTTGATGAAATTCAGTTTTCACCTGAAGATGGTGGAAGCGGCAGAACCGACCCCGAATTTTTGCATCAGATAGTAGAAGCAGCAATTGATGCTGGAGCAGATGTGGTTAACATTCCGGATACAGTTGGGTATCAAACTACGCAGACTTTTTATGACCTAATTAAAGGTATTAAAGAAAATGTTCCAAACGCAGATAAGGCTGTTATAAGTGTTCACTGTCATGATGATCTTGGAATGGCGGTGGCAAATACCCTGGCGGGAATAAAAGCTGGTGCAGATCAGATAGAGACAACTATAAATGGCCTTGGTGAAAGAGCCGGCAATGCAGCTATGGAAGAAGTTGTTATGGCACTTAAAACAAGAAAAGATTATTATGATGCAGATACCAGGGTGGATACCAGGCAGATTTATCGTACCAGTAGACTTGTAAGTAAACTTACTGGTATTAAGATTCAGGCTCATAAATCTGTTGTTGGCGATAATGCCTTTTCTCATGAATCAGGGATACATCAGGATGGTATTTTAAAAGAAAAAAGCACTTATGAAATCATGACTCCTGACTCAATTGGCCTTAGCAGTAATACTCTTGCTTTAGGTAAGCATTCAGGACGACATGCATTTAAGAATAAATTAGATGAACTTGGTTTTAATAATTTAACCGAAGAGCAGTTCCAGAAAGCCTTTGATAAATTCAAAGACCTGGCTATTAGAAAGAAGAATTTAACTGATAGAGATATTGAGGCTATTGTGGAAAATAGGATATTTGTATATCCACAGGTTTATCAGTGGCTTGATTTCCAGGTTCAATCAGGGAACAAGTCGGATGCTATGGCTATGGTAGGTCTAAAAAAAGATAATTCAAAAGTTATAAGAGAAGCAGCCTGTGGTAAAGGTCCGGTTGATGCTATATATCACACTATAAATAGATTAGTTGGAGAAACATATAAGCTACTTGACTACAATATAAAGTCCGTTACAGGAGGAACAGATGCTTTAGGTGAGGTGGTAGTTCGTCTTCAAAAAGATGAGATAACTGCTACCGGTCGTGGTATTTCTCCTGATATTTTAGAAGCCAGCGGCAAGGCATATATAGACGCGATAAACAAAGTCATAAGTAAAAGGAGTGAGTTAGAAAATGGGTATGACGATGGCGGAGAAGATTTTGGCAAAACATGCCGGAAAGGATAAAGTTAAGGCCGGAGATTTTGTCTTTGCAGAAGTTGATCTATTGTTGGCTAACGATATAACTGGTGTACTTGCCATACAGGAATTTGAAAAACTAGGGGCAGAAAATGTATTTGATAAGGACAAAATAACTTTTATCCCGGATCATTTCACCCCAAATAAAGATATACTTTCTGCCAAACAGGCTAAAACTTTAAGGGAATTTTCTAGAAAACATGATCTGACCCATTATTATGAAGTAGGAAGATGTGGGGTAGAGCATGTCTTTTTACCGGAGCAGGGCATGGTAAAACCTGGAGACCTTGTTGTAGGTGGGGATTCTCATACCTGTACTTACGGGGGTCTTGGAGTTTTTGCAACAGGTATGGGAAGTACAGACCTTGCCTGTGCTATGGCAACAGGAAGAGTCTGGCTTAAAGTTCCCGAAACTTTAAGATTTAATATGGAAGGCACTCCTTCAAAGTGGGCTGGAGGAAAAGATCTTATATTGTATATTCTTGGTCAAATAGGAGTGGATGGAGCAAGGTACAAAGTCATGGAAATAGGGGGAAGTGCTATAGAGTCTCTATCTGTTGAAGGACGTCTTACTATGGCTAATATGGCTATTGAAGGTGGTGGCAAAACAGCCCTATTTAAAGCAGATGACAAAGCCATGGAATACTTGGATGGTCGGGTAGATAATATAAATGAAATAGAACCTGTTTTCAGTGACAAAGGCTGCGAATATGAAAAGACATATAACTATAATGTTGAGGGGTTAGAACCTCTGGTTGCACTTCCACACCTTCCTTCAAATGTTAAACCAGTAGATGAAGTAGAAGAGACTGTACTTGACCAGGTAGTGATAGGGTCTTGTACCAATGGCCGTATCGAAGACTTAAGAGAAGCTCATCAAATTATAAAAGGCGAAAAGGCCGACCCAAATTTAAGATTTATAGTTATCCCTGGAAGCCAGGAGGTTTATAAGCAAGCACTAGAAGAAGGTTTGATTGCTGACTTCATAGATGCTGGAGCAGCTTTTAGTACTCCTACTTGTGGCCCCTGTCTTGGTGGACATATGGGTGTTTTAGCTCCAGGGGAAAAAGCCCTTGTAACTTTTAATAGAAATTTCATCGGTAGAATGGGTGACCCGGAAAGTCTAGTATATCTATCTAACCCCCAGGTGGCTGCTGCATCAGCGATTACCGGGAAAATCTCCCATCCAAGAGAGGTGAAACCACATGTCAAAGGATAGGACAAACAATAGAGCATGGACTTTTGGTAACGATATAGATACGGATGTTATAATTGCGGCCAGATATTTAAGTGTAGAAAGAGAAGAACTAAAAAAATATGTATTTTGCGACTACAGACCTGAATTTCCTAGAGATGTAAAAGAAGGAGACGTAATTGTAGCCGGAAGGAACTTTGGCTGTGGCAGTTCTAGAGAACATGCACCTTTAGCAATAAAAGAAGCTGGTGTTAAATATGTTCTTGCAAAGTCCTTTGCTAGGATTTTTTATAGAAATGCAGTAAACTTAGGAATTTATGCAGTAGAATGCTCTGACAAGCTTGATGATGTAGAAGAGGGAGATGAACTAGAAGTTAATATTAGAGAAGGTAAAGTATATAATAAAACCAAGGATTTTGAAATTGAAGCAACTAGTTATCCTCCTTTTATGCTTGAAATTGTTGAAGCAGGAGGGCTTGTACCATATACAAGAGAAAGGATTTTGAAAAATGAATAAAACATATAAAATCTGTATATTACCAGGAGATGGAATAGGTACTGATATTATAGAAGAAGGAAAAAAAGTGCTTCAAAGAGTAGCTGAAAAATCAGGTATAAAGCTAGATCTTGAAGAAGGATTAATAGGTGGTATAGCTTATGATAAAGAAGGCACCCCTTTTCCTCAAGATACCTGGGAAAAAGTAAAAGATGCTGATGCAGTTCTACTTGGTGCAGTTGGTGGGCCTAAATGGGACTGTCTCCCAAGGGACAAAAAGCCTGAAAAAGCACTTCTCGAATTAAGGAAAGGTTTGAATGTTTATTTGAACTTAAGACCTGTGAAAATATTTCCTTTTCTTGCCGGTATGTCTCCCATCAAAAATATAGCTAATGGTGAGATAACACCTGATTTAGTAATAGCTAGAGAACTTTCTAGCGGTATTTATTACGGAGAACCAAAAGATCAGACAGGAAGCGGTGATAATAGAGAAGCTGTGGATACTATGAGATATACCTATGAGGAGATTGAAAGAATAACAAGAAAAGCTTTTGAACTAGCAAAGAATAGAAGTGGTAAAGTAACATCAGTAGATAAGGCAAATGTTCTTGCATCATCAGGGCTATGGCGAGATGTAGTCAATGAAATATCTAATGATTATCCAGATGTTGAACTTGATCATATCTTGGTAGATAATTGTGCTATGCAGGTAGTCCTTAACCCTCAAGACTTTGATGTGATGTTATGTCCTAATATGTTTGGAGATATAATTAGTGATCTTGCTTCAGTTTTACCTGGCTCTATAGGGCTTATGCCTTCTGCAAGTCTTGGTGAAGGTAGAAAAGGCCTCTACGAGCCTGTTCATGGATCTGCTCCGGACATAGCAGGTCAGGGTAAAGCAAACCCTTTAGCAACGATTTTGAGTGTTGCTATGCTTTTGGAGATGACCCTTGGTCTAGGGGATGAAGCAAGAACAGTCGAAAAGGCAGTTTATGACGTTCTAAATGAAGGTTATAGGACTCATGATCTTTATTATGATGAAAAGAAGGAAACTCTTGTTAGCACACAAGAGATGGGAGATTTAATAACAGATAGAATTGTATAATAGCTTATTTAAAACCCCTGTTGTTTGGACTAATATAAGTCCTTCAATAGGGTTTTTTAAATGAATATAACATATTTTTAATAGACACATACAATGAAGCATAATAAATACAAAAGAGTTTTTGGAGGTGCTTTTTTGTCAGTCAAAGGAAAAACAAAAGTAGTTGTTGTTTTTGGTGGAAGGTCTGGGGAACACGAGGTTAGCTTAAAGTCTGCTAAAAGCGTTATGGAGGCTCTAGATAAGACTAAATTTGAAATTATTCCTATTGGAATTAAAAAAGATGGAAAATGGATATCTGGTGATAACCCATGGGACGAACTTTATTATAATAAAGAGTCAGGGAAAAATTTTGAAGTTACTTTGCTTCCTAAACCTGGGATGGGGCTTTGGAGATTAAATCCAATGGAAAAATTAACAGATGTAGATGTTATTTTTCCGGTTTTACATGGAACGTATGGTGAAGATGGCACTTTGCAGGGGTTTTTGGAACTTTGTGATATCCCGTATGTTGGTTCTGGAGTTATTGGCTCTTCGCTAGGTATGGACAAAGTATTAATGAAAAAAATATTTCTATATGAAGGATTGAAAATTTCTAACTTTAAAGGTATTATCAGAAGAAAATGGGAAAAAGATAAGAAAAAATATATAAAAGAGATTGAAGAAACCCTCGAATATCCAGTTTTCGTTAAACCTGCGAACCTTGGCTCTAGTGTAGGAATATCAAAGGTTAAATCATCTAACGAATTAGAAGATGCAGTTGATAATGCCTGTAAATTTGACAGCAAGGTTGTAGTTGAAGAAAATATAGAAGGTAAAGAAATTGAAGTAAGTGTCTTAGGAAATGAGAGTCCCAAAACCAGTGTTTGTGGAGAAATAATACCGTCAAAAGAGTTTTACGACTATGAAGCTAAATATTTAGACGATGACAGTGAATTGATAATTCCAGCTCCAATTTCAGACAAATTATCTGATGAAACTAGAAATATAGCAAAAAAAGCATTTATGGCATTAGATGCTAAGGGGCTAGCTAGGATAGATTTTTTTGTAAATAATGATACGGAAGACATATATATTAATGAGATTAACACAATGCCAGGGTTCACAGAGATTAGCATGTATCCAAAATTGTGGAATTACACTGGAATTTCATACGAAGAATTACTTACAGAAGTGATAGAACTTTCATTTATGGTCCATGAAGACAAGAAGCGTAACCAAACTGATTTTAAACAGTATTAAATTATTATTATAGGCTTCTTGTTATTTAATTTTAGCTATAGTACAATAATGTAATACAGTTATAAACATTCACACCGATAATAGCAAGGGAGGAAATAGTAAATGGTTGAAAAAGGGACTTATCGTGTAAAAAAAGGAATGGCAAGCATGCAAAAAGGCGGAGTTATAATGGATGTAACAACTGCCGAAGAAGCTATAATAGCGGAAAAATCAGGAGCTGTGGCAGTAATGGCTCTAGAGAAGGTTCCAGCAGATATTAGAGCAGGCGGCGGAGTGGCGAGAATGGCTGACCCAGTTGTTATTGAAGAAATTATGAGTGCAGTATCCATACCTGTAATGGCAAAGGCTAGAATAGGGCACTTTGTGGAGGCCAAAATACTAGAAAGCCTTGAGATAGATTATATAGATGAAAGTGAAGTCTTAACTCCAGCAGATGAAAGATACCATATTGATAAACATAAGTTTAATGTACCTTTTGTATGTGGAGCTAGAAACTTAGGTGAAGCACTTAGAAGAGTCGGTGAAGGTGCTGCAATGTTGAGAACTAAAGGAGAAGCAGGGACTGGTAATGTGGTAGAAGCGGTCAAGCATATGAGAACAGTGATGAGTGATATAAGAAAAGTAGTTAATATGCCTGATGATGAACTTATGACTGAAGCCAAGGAACTTGGAGCTCCTTATGAACTTTTAAAAGAAGTTAAAGAACAGGGTAGACTTCCTGTTGTTAATTTTGCAGCTGGTGGTGTCGCTACTCCTGCCGATGCTGCTTTGATGATGCACCTTGGTGCAGACGGTGTGTTTGTAGGTTCTGGAATATTTAAGTCAGGAAACCCTGAAAAAAGGGCAGAGGCCATAGTAGAAGCGGCCACAAATTATGAGGATTATTCTCATCTTGCTGAAGTATCGAAAAATCTAGGGGAAGCTATGGTAGGAATAAATATATCCGATATTGACGATGAACAGAGAATGCAGGACAGAGGTTGGTAAAATTTAAGGAGTGGTAGAGGTTGATGGATGTAAATATTGGAGTACTTGCTTTTCAAGGAGCTATTGATGAACACTTGGACATGCTTAATAAATGTAATGTTAAAGCTATAAAAGTTAAAAAAGTCGAAGATTTAGATGAAATTAACGGCCTTATTCTACCCGGTGGAGAAAGTACTACGATTGGAAGTTTTTTAGAGAGAAAAAATATGATTGAACCTATAAAAAAGTTTGCCAAAAAAGGATATCCTGTTATGGGTACATGCGCTGGCCTTGTCCTTCTTGCTAAACAGGTAGAAGGTCAGGATAAAGCATTTCTACAGTTAATGAATATTACCGTAAGAAGAAATGCCTTTGGAAGACAAAAGGATAGTTTTGAATCATACTTAGATATACCAGAAATAGGGAAGGAAGAGTTTAAAGGTGTTTTTATAAGGGCACCTTTAATAACTAGAACAGGGGATAAGGTAAAAAAACTTTGCAGCGTAGATGGAAAAATTGTTGCTGCAAGAGAAGAAAACCTTATTGTTGGTGCTTTTCACCCGGAGCTTACAGATGATATAAGATGGCACAAATACTTTGTAAATATGTCTAAATATGCATAAAAAATGCATTATATGAAAAAAATTAAAAGATATATAAAGGGATATTAATGAGAAGTTATAGGGCTCTGCTTAACATGGCTGCAAGGGGGAAGAAAAATGCTTGATATTAAATTTGTTAGAAATAATCCAGAAGTTGCTAGTACCGCTGCAAAAAACAAAGGAGAAGAAGATTATGTAAATGAAATTTTGGCATACGATGAAAAAAGAAGGGAAAAATTACAGCAAGTTGAAAAATTAAAAGCGAAGAGAAACGAAGTTTCAAAAGAAATAGGCAAAGCTAAAAAATCTGGCAAAGAACCAGAAGAAGAAATAAAAGAGATGAAAAAAGTCTCTGATGAAATAAAAGAGATGGATGAAGAAATAAAAGAAATTAACGATAAGCTTCAGGATTTATTGCTTCGATTACCTAATGTTCCTGATGACGCAGTACCTGTTGGTAGTGATGAGGAAGATAATGTAGAAGTGAGAAAATGGAAAGAGCCCCAAGAAGAAGAGCATTTAATACCGCACTGGGATGTGGCAGATGAATTAGGCATTATAGATTTTGAGAGAGCTGGTAAAATAACCGGATCTAGATTCGCTGCTTATATGGGGGAAGGGGCAAGATTAGAGAGAGCGCTTATTAACTTTATGATAGATATACATACTAGAGATCACGGTTATACCGAGGTTTTTCCTCCTTTTATTGTTAATGAAGCTTCAATGACAGGTACTGGACAGCTTCCCAAATTTACTGAAGATATGTTTAAACTTGAAGAATTTGACTATTATTTGATACCAACAGCAGAAGTGCCAGTCACAAATTTGTATTCTAATGAAATTATTTCTGGTGAGAATTTGCCCTTGTATTATGTAGCTTATAGTGCTTGTTTTAGAAAAGAGGCTGGTGCTCATGGAAGAGATACCAGAGGACTCATAAGACAACATCAATTCAACAAAGTTGAGCTTGTTAAATTTTCAAAACCCGAAGAATCTTATAAAGAGCTTGACAAATTAGTCGCAGATGCTGAAAAAATACTGCAGCTATTGGAACTACCTTACAGAGTAATGTTAATGTGCAGTGGAGATCTTGGCTTTGCAGCAGCCAAAAAATATGATATAGAAGTTTGGATGCCTGGTTATTCTACCTATAGAGAAATTTCGTCTTGTAGTAATTTTGAAGATTTTCAAGCAAGGAGAGCTGATATTAAATATAGACCTGACAAAAACGAAAAAGCAAGATATGTACATACATTAAATGGGTCAGGAATTGCCGTGGGTAGAACAGTTGCAGCTTTATTAGAAAATCACAGGCAGCCGGATGGATCAGTATGGATTCCTACTCCATTACAAGGATATATGGGTGGATTAGAATATATTAAACCTTAACTTTGAACCTTAAAATATTTATAAAGATTATATATAAAAGATTGACACAGTATCTTGCGTGTGTTATACTTTCTTATGCCTTTCAAAAGGGCAGCATAAAAGTTAATAAAAGTATATGAGAAACTTGGAGGGGTGTCCGAGTCCGGCTAAAGGAGCTGGTCTTGAAAACCAGTGCTCGCTTCGCGGGCCGTGGGTTCGAATCCCACCCCCTCCGCCATTTTCCTAAAATATTGTACTTTAATTTGTTTAAAAAGTATGGTACAATGCTATAGCACACTCGGAGAGGTGGCCGAGCATGGTCGAAGGCGGTCGCCTGCTAAGCGACTAAACGGGGCAATACCCCGTTTCGAGGGTTCAAATCCCTCCCTCTCCGCCATTTGTATAACTAAGAGTTTAATAAATTAGCTAAAACTAGGTGCGCCCGTAGCTCAGCTGGATAGAGTAACTGACTACGAATCAGGAGGTCGGAGGTTCGAATCCTCCCGGGCGCGCCATATTGGTGTTTAAAATGAATAAAAAAGATATAGATGTTTTTTTTATGCAATTAGCCCTAAAGGAAGCACAAAAAGCTTTTGATATGGATGAAGTACCAATAGGTGCGGTTGTAGTAAGAGATGACAAGGTAATATCAAAGGCCTATAACAAAAAAGAACTTATAAATGATGCAACTGCTCATGCAGAAATACTAGCTATTAGAGATGCTGGGGCAAAACTAAATAGCTGGCGCTTGACTGGTTGTACTTTGTACGTTACAATTGAGCCCTGCCCCATGTGTGCGGGTGCCATTATTCAATCAAGAATTGAGAGAGTTGTTTTTGGAGCTTTTGATAAAAAGGCGTGGGGCAATTTGTCCTCAGAAAAGATATTGAAAAATCAGGAACTAAATCATCGGGTAGAGTTAAAGGCCAAAGTTCTTGAAGAAAAGTGTATAGAAGTTATGAGAAGTTTTTTTAAACGATTAAGGTAATTATTTTATTAATATAAATAATATGGATAAAGAATGATATATATCTGGAGAGGTGGCTGAGTCTGGCTTAAGGCGCTCGCCTGGAAAGCGAGTAGACGGATACCTCCGTCTCGAGGGTTCAAATCCCTCCCTCTCCGCCATTTAATAAGAAAATAAATAATCTCGGCCGTGCTAGACGGGGAGGTAGCGGTGCCCTGTACCTGCAATCCGCTATAGCAGGGTTTAATTCCCGGCCTGAGGCCTCCTTTAGGTGTGGTCTGGCCTGAGTAAGTGGTGTCGATGGTTGGGTCCTATGCAACACAGGCCTATGAACCCCGTCAGATCCGGAAGGAAGCAGCGGTAAGTAGGTTACCTGTGTGTGCCATGGGGTCGCCTGACCGGAGCTAACTGTTCAGGTAACGCATAGCCTAAAGTGGTCAAGGGCGGGTGCACGGCCGAATATATAAAAAACCAAGCGCCTTTAAGGCGCTTTTTTGATTAAAATGCTTATTTTTTATGTGAAAATTAAAATTTAATTATGATATAATGGCACAAGGAACGCCCCTGTTAACATACTTTAGGAGAGTGGAATTATGAGCTATAAAGCCCTTTATAGAGAATGGCGTCCTGGCAGTTTTGAAGAACTGGTAGGTCAAGATCATATAGCGACAACCCTTAAAAATTCTATAATAAATGATAGAATTGCTCATGCTTATTTATTTTGTGGTCCAAGAGGAACAGGAAAAACAAGTACAGCGAAGGTTTTTGCTAAAGGGTTAAACTGCAGTGAAGGACCCACTCAAAATCCATGTGATATATGTGAATATTGTAAATCAATGAATGAAGGAAGATTTTTTGATGTAATTGAAATTGATGCAGCTTCAAACAGGGGTATTGATGAAATAAGGGAAATTAGAGATCAAGTCTTATATCCACCTTCAGAAGGGCGTTACAAGGTTTATATAATTGATGAGGTTCATATGCTAACTCAAGAGGCTTTTAATGCTTTGTTAAAAACCTTAGAAGAACCTCCGAGACATATAATCTTTATCCTAGCAACTACAGAACCTCACAGACTACCAACTACTATATTATCAAGATGTCAAAGGTTTGATTTTCATAGGTTATCTATTAAAAATATAGTAGGCAGGTTAGAAGAAGTATTAATAAATAATAATGTCCAATATGAAGATAAAGCTCTCTATACAATAGCAAGAAACGCTGAAGGTGGGATGAGGGATGCACTTAGCTTATTAGATCAGTGCCTATCTTTTTCAGAAAACAAAGAGCTAAAAAATGAACATGTGTTAGGAATAATAGGTTCGGTAGATGAGGATGTATTTTATAATCTTGTCCAATCTATTGTAGACTCTGATATTATAAGTACTCTTTCTGCAGTTAAAGAAATTATAGATAAAGGGAAAGATGTAAATCAATTTTTGAAAGATTTGATGACTTATTTTAGGGATATCCTGCTAGTAAATACAGGTAGTGAAGACGAAGAGCTTATTAAAGGTGAGTATCAGAATTTAAAAGAGTTAGCAGGTTGTTTTAAAAATTATGAACTAATTGCTATGATAGATTATATTTCAGAAAAGCAAAAAGAATTAAGATGGTCACAAAATTCAAGATTGATTTTAGAGATGACTTTGTTTCGACTCATAAATCGTGATAAAATGTTTTCTGAACAAAATGATAAAATTAATTATCTAGAGGATAAAATAAATAACCTAGAAAGCAGACTGAAAGATCAAAAGCTAGATGACTTTGAAGGAGAATTAAAAGTAAGACAGAAAGAAAATAACCAGAAACAACAGAAAAAACAGGAGGAAAAGATAGAACAAGAAGAACAACAGTATGAAAAAGAAGCAGAAGGAAATTTGCCAGATAGTCAGAAAGAAACTGCGGGCGAAATAGGAGGCGAAGAAGTAACAATATCAGAAATAAACTCACAGTGGTCAGATATATTAAGCTCAATTAAAAAAGAAAAAATATATGCGCATGCTTATGTAGTTGAAGGAAAACCATATGAAGTTAAAAATAGTGTTTTGTATATCGGCTTTTCTTCTCAGCATAATATTCATATGGAAAGGGCAGCTAAAAAAGAGAACAAAGAAGCCATAGAAAAAGTACTGAACACCTATTTTCCAGGTATTAAAGTAAGCTTTAAAATGATCTCTGATGATGAAAAAAAAAGCAAGTGAAGAAAAACAGTTAAAAGAAGAAAAACAAATAAAAAATGAAAAAGAAGAAAATGAAGTTGAGAAAAAAATTGTTGATTATGCCTTGGAAGAATTTGGTGAAGAAAAAGTAGAAGTATTTAAAAATATGTGAGGAGGGTTTTTTTATGGGTAAAAACATGCAAAAAATGATGAAACAGGTACAACAGATGCAGGCAAAAATGGCTAAAATGCAGGAAGAGATGAAGGATAAGACAGTTGAAGCAACTTCAGGAGGAGAGGCTGTAACTGCTGTAGTTAATGGCTCTAAAGAAGTGGTAGACATAGAGATCGATCCTGATGCTGTAGATCCCGATGATGTTGAGATGTTAGAAGATTTAGTGCTAGCTGCTGTTAATGAAGCTATGAAAAAAGCAGATGAAATGGTTAGTGAAGAGATGAAAAAAATAACAGGTGGTATGGATCTGCCTCCAGGAATGTTTTAAAGGAAAGCATTTAACATAGTGAGCAGGAAGGATGACATTATGGTAGATTATCCCCAGCCGATAAAAAGGTTAATAGAAGCTTTTTCTACACTTCCAGGTATAGGACCTAAGTCTGCTGAAAGATTAGCTTTTCATATTATTTCTATGCCCAGAAAAAACGTACTAAATCTTTCGCAGTCTCTTTTAAATGTAAAAGATAATATTTTTCACTGCAGCGTATGCAACAACCTGACAGATGTAGATCCATGTTATATATGTCGTGATGAAAGAAGAGATAAAAAGTTAATTTGTGTAGTACAACAAGCAAAAGACTTAATAGCGTTAGAAAAAATAGGGGATTATAAAGGCAGCTATCATGTACTTCACGGGGCAATTTCCCCAATGGATGGGGTAGGACCTGAAGAATTGAATATTAACAAATTAATTGATAGGATAAAAGAGGGAGAAGTCGAGGAAATAATTTTGGCGACAAATCCTACTGTAGAAGGTGAAGCCACGGCAATGTATATATCTAAAGCAGCAAATCCATTGAATATTCGAGTTACAAGATTAGCATACGGGCTTCCGATGGGAGGAGATCTGGAGTATGCAGATGAAATGACTCTCTCAAAAGCTCTAGAAGGAAGAAAAGATTTTTAATGTATATGACACCCTTATAAGGGTGTTTTTTTTTGTGAATTTTGCTTGTTATATTTTTTTGTTTACCATACATATAATTACCCGGAGAGTATTATTAACTACTAAAAGGGTGAAGGGCTTGTGTAAAATTATAAAAAACTTCATTAGAAATTTATATAACAAAGACAACGAAAATTTCAATGAAAGTAAAGTTTATGAGCAGCATGAAAAAAAAGAAATTTATGAGGATATTAAAAAAACTCAATATGAATGGCAGGCTGCTAAGAATAAGTTTAACAATACTACGGATCCTGATCAGATAGATTATTCCATAAACTTAATGGAGCTACATGAAAAAAAACTAAAAATATTATATAAAAGAGCAAAGGAATTAGAGAACAAAGAATAACTTGTCAATATAAATATTATATATATAATAATAAACTTAAAAATAGTACAAGGGAGAGGATTTAATTGATGGAGCTAATGCAGGAAGATATTAACATTATATTATCTATACTATTCGCCTGTTTACTGTTATATTTATTGGTAAAAATTTTAATTAAACCGTTGTTGTATTTGACAAAAATTTTTTACAAAGTAGCGGCTGGGTTTTTCATCTTAATTTTTGTCAACTTTACTTTAGGTGTACTTTTTCAATTCCAACTGGGGATAAACCTTATCACGGCAACTATAGCAGGAATTTTAGGGGCGCCTGGCGTTGTTTTAATATATGGTGTTAAAAGTCTACTGGGATAGTAAAAGATACCTGATACTGGTTTACACTTGACTTTATTAATTTGTTTCTGTTATACTCACACTAAACCTGTTATAATAACTCTACCTATGTAGTTACTTTTGGAGTAGTAAGCCAAACTAAGTTATAAAAATTATCTGAAAAATCGCTATTTTTTTATTGCATTGAATGTCGTTTTTTTTTATCATTGTAGTTAATTTAAGAATTATAGCAGTATAAAATGAAGCAAACAATTTTACTGTGTATTAACTTTTCTATGTATTAACTAAGTAAGTGATCAACAATAATACCTAAATTTTTTTATTGCCTAGTTAGGAGGTGCAATTAATGTCAACAGAAGAAGTAACATTAGATAAGATTTTAGAAATTCGCTGGCATGCGCGTGGTGGACAAGGTGCAGTTACTGCTGCAAAAACTTTGGCAGAAATGTCACTTATAAGGGATATGTTTTTTCAAGCATTTCCTGAGTATGGTCCTGAAAGAATGGGTGCACCAATTCAGTGTTTTAACCGTTTGAGTAAAAACGAAATTTCTGTTTATTGTGGTGTAACTGACCCTTCAATTGTTCTAGTGGTTGACCCAACATTATTGGACGTTGTTGATGTAACACATGGAATGACTGAGGACGGCATCGTTATTGTAAACACCCATCAGTCTCCGGAGTCAATTAGGGGACAATTAAATGTTTCAGATGAGAACAAGGTGTATACTGTCGATGCAACTCACATTTCAATGGATGCCTTAGGACGCTTTATGCCTAACATCCCAATGTTAGGAGCTTTTCTAAAAGTTACTGGTTTAATCACACTAGACCAAGCAAAAGAGTTTTTAAATGATTCTTTCGGTAAGAAATTTCCACAGAAAATAGTTGATAAAAATATTGAAGCAATGGAACGTGCATATCAGGAGGTGAAGGGCGAATGAAATGGGATATAAGCGATATTAAAAATTGGAGCTGGGATAAGCATCCAAGAGGTGCAATTATATCCGAGCCTGGAAATTCAGAAAAATTTAAAACAGGGGGATGGCGTTCTCTTAGGCCCATCCATGACCAGGAAAAATGTGTTCATTGCCTCACCTGTTTTATCTTTTGCCCTGATAGCTCTATAAAAGTAGAAGACGAGAAGATGAAGGAGATAGATTTAGAGTTTTGTAAAGGTTGCGGAATATGCGCTGAAGAATGTCCCAAGGATGCTATTGAAATGATTGACGAAATGAAAGCTTTAGATGAGGAAAATAAATAAAAGAGCTTTGTTAACTGAAAGGAGGAGAGAATTATGGCTATTGAAAATAAATCAACGGTAGCTTATGTAGGAACGGATGCAGTAGCTGAAGCCATGCGCCAGATTAACCCGGACGTAGTAGCAGCTTATCCTATTACTCCTCAGACAGCTATCGTAGAAACATTTTCAACTATGGCTGCAAACGGCTTAGTTGATACGGAAATGGTTAATGTTGAAAGTGAGCATAGTGCTATGAGTGCTACCATTGGTGCTTCAGCAAGTGGAAGTAGAGCGATGACTTGTACATCATCACAGGGTCTCGGTTTGATGTGGGAGACTTTATATATTGCTTCAGGATTAAGACTACCTATAGTTATGCCTAATGTGAACCGTGCCCTTTCTGCTCCTATTAATATACATTGTGACCACAGTGATAGTATGGGGGCAAGGGATTCAGGATGGATACAGTTATTTTCCGAGAATGCACAGGAAGCGTACGATAATACAATACAAGCTATTAAAATTGCAGAGAATAGCAATGTTTACTTGCCTGTTATGGTGCTACTTGATGGTTTTATAATATCTCACGCCATCGAAAGAATGGAACTTTTAGAGGACAACAAGGTTAAGGATTTTGTGGGTGAAGTAAATACGCCTTATTCACTATTAGATCCTAATAACCCCGTAACTGTAGGTTCTTTTGACGGTTTATATGGGTACTATTTTGAATTTAAGAAGCAGCAAGAAGAAGCTATGAAAAATTCTTTCTCTGTGATTAAAGAAGTTGGAGAAGACTTTGGTAAGCTTTCAGGTCGTTCGTATGAATTCTTTGAAACCGAGTATATGGAAGATGCTGAGTTTGGATTTTTAGTACTTGGTTCTGCTGCAGGAACGGTTAGACACCACGTGAAGTGTTTAAGAGAAAATGGTATACCTGCAGGTATGATCAAACTTCGTACCTATAGGCCCTTTCCAGGTAAAGAATTGGTAGAGGCTACTTCACACTTAAAAGCTTTAGCGGTAATGGATCGCTCTGACACATTTGCTGGTGGAATGGGAGGTCCTGTATTTATGGATCTTCGTTCAGCTTATTATGATTATGACAAAAAACCACTTATGACTAATTATATTTACGGCCTTGGTGGACGAGATCTTTCTGTAGAATTAGTACAGCAAGCAACCGAAGAGATGCAGGATATCGTAAGAAATGGAGAAGTAAAGCAGACTGTAAATTATTTAGGGTTAAAGGAATAGGAGGTGAACAAAATAATGTCTACTAGATTAAAGGACTTATCAAAAAAAGATGAAATTCTTAAAGGTGGCCACAGACTTTGTGCAGGATGCGGTGCATCTATAGCTGTTAGACAGATATTAAAAGGACTTCCGGATGATGTAGAACTGGTTGTTTCAAATCCAACTGGTTGTTTAGAGGTTTCTACTACTATTTATCCATATACATCCTGGAATTGCTCCTATATTCATAGTGCTTTTGAAAACGTAGCTTCAACACTAAGTGGTGTTGAAAGTGCGTATAGATCTCTTAAAAAGCAGGGCAAAACTGATAAAGATTATCGTTTTGTTGTTTTTGCTGGTGATGGAGGAACTTATGATATAGGGTTTCAGGCGCTATCTGGTGCTTTAGAAAGAAACCATCGGATGGTTTATGTATGTTACAACAATGAGGCTTATATGAATACAGGGATACAGCGCTCTGGAGCTACTTTAAAAGGTGCATGGACTACAACTAGTCCTCACGGAGAAGAGAGTTATGGTAAAGCCGAAAACCGAAAGGATTTGACTTCAATTGTAGCAGCACATGACATACCTTATGTTGCACAAGCTTCTATAAGTAACTGGAGAGATGCTGTCAAAAAAGCGCAAAAAGCCTTCGAAGCTGACGGGCCTGCGTTTATCAATATTTTGTCACCTTGTCATAGAGGTTGGCGCTATCCTATGGAACAGACAGTGGAAGTTGCCAAAAAAGCGGTTGAAACTTGTGCTTGGCCGTTGTATGAAGTTGAAAATGGAGAATATAATTTAACTGGTAAAGTAAAAGAGAAAAAGCCAGTAGAAGAATATTTGAAGATGCAGGGTAGATTTGCACATTTATTCAAGAAAGAAGAAAACAAAGAAGTTTTAGACTCTATTCAGCAGTATATCGATGAAAAATGGGAGAGAATAAAGTATCTAGCTGGAGAAGAGTAAAAAATTATCAATTTATCTTGAAATTAAAAACTGAGTTTAGGATAAGAGGCTTTCTTATGAAAGTCTCTTTTTTTTTATTTATGACGAATGTTTGAAATCTATGGAGGTAAAGATAAGAAAGAATATGAGCCTTATAAAAGTAAAAAAATTATTAGCAAATATAGCTTGGAGGTGTCTTTAATAAATGGCAAATAACCCTATTGAAGATGAAAAAAGGGTATTTATAACTGGAAATGAGGTAGTTGTATGGGCTGCCTTTGCAGCAGGGGCAAAAATGTTATATGGATATCCTATAACCCCACAAAATGAAATTATGCATTACTGGACTAAATATGCTCCAGAATATAATAGAGATTTTTTGCAGACTGAAGATGAAATTTCTGCTGGTTTTTATACTATTGGTGCTGTATTGGGTGGGGTGAAAACTTTTACTGCTACTGCAGGCCCTGGTAATACTTTGTTTCAGGAGCCGATGTCAATGGCAGAGATGATGAGAATTCCTACGGTATCTATTATAACTCAAAGAGGAGGCCCTTCCACAGCTACAGTTATTTATTCACAGCAGGAAGTCACAATGACCTGTTTTGGTGCTAACGGTGAAGGATTTAGGATAGTTTATTCTACAGCAGACCATCAAGAACTATATGATTACACGATAAAAGCTTTTAATACTGCGTGGAAATATCGTTTTCCTACATTTGTTTTGGGGGATGGCTATCAGGCAAAAATGAAAGAATCCGTAGAGATGTATAATCCAGAAAAAAGAGGAGTTAGAATGGTCGAATCTAAAGAAAGCATTGGGACAAAAGGAACTCCAGGGATAGACCGACCGCCTGCTCATTTGCGAAATACATATAATACAGAAGAAGAACTTTATGAAGTAGTAATGGATTTAGCTAAAAGCTATGAAGATGTAGCGCCGGAAATTACCGAGTATCAAAGCGATAAATGTGATGATGCAGAAATTGTATTGATCTCTCATGGGATTGTGTTTAGAGCCGTTAGAGAGGCTGCCCAAATACTGAGGGAGAAAGGGATAAAGGTTGGATATTTTAGACCTATAACCCTTCGTCCTTTTCCTGAGAAAGAATTAAAAGAAAAAACCAAAAATGTCAAAAAAATTATAGTCATTGAATCAGCTTATGGACAGCTCAAAAAACTTATTACTGATGCGTTGTATGGATCTAGCTCGGAAATTTTAGAATTATATAAACCAGGAATGGGACTGACTTCAGATGAGATAATTGAGAAGGCTATGGAGGAGGTAAGTGTAAAATGTCAACTGTAAAGCCACCTATGCCAAAATCATGGTATGAAAAGACAAAACCACATAAATTTTGCCCGGGCTGTGGACATGGGCTTGTTCTAAAAGTGCTTGGAGAAGCAATCGATGAACTTGAACTGCAGGATAAAGCTGTGTTTGGTTGTGACATAGGATGCTCACTTCTTGCGTGGGATTTTTTCAATTTGGATAGTATACAAACCCACCATGGCAGAACAGTGCCGGTAATAGCAGGAATTACACGTGTGAGAGAAGACTTAGTAGGTATAGCGTATATGGGTGATGGTGGGGGTTATGCTATCGGTTCGCAGCATTTGGTTAATGCAGCGATGAGAGATGAACCTGTGACAGTAATATTAGTGAATAACGCTAACTATGGAATGACCGGTGGTCAAATGGCGCCTACCACATTACCGTCTCAAAAAACCGAGACTTCTCCATTTGGCAGAGATGAAGAACTAACGGGAAGCCCGACCAAAGGTCCAGAGATGATTGCTACAACAGTTAAAGAAAACGCATATATTGCAAGAGGAACAATTGCAGATTTAAGAAAACTAAAAAAATATATCAAAAAAGCACTTTTGAATCAAATAGAAAAAAAGAGTTTTTCATTTGTAGAAGCAATATCTAGCTGTCCAACTAACTGGCGGACAAATGCAGAACAGACATGGGATTTCGTTGAAAGAGAAATGACAAAGTATTTTGATATTGGTGAGATAAAAAAACCAGATGAGGAGGAAAAGTAGTGACAGAAGTGGCAACAAAAATAACTCGGATTGCCCTTGCTGGTGAAGGTGGGCAGGGAG